>NZ_DJSX01000003.1:0-4410 GCF_002439135.1 Pseudomonas sp. UBA6323
CAATACCCATGGCGATCGGCACCATCGGTGTATCAGTGTCGTCTGAAGTCTGAGCTTCAAAGCCATACTGATCGGCGTCAGCATTGCCGCATTCTGCCTTTATTACAGTTTCCAGAGTTTGTAAGAGGGCTGCGCCAGACCTTCCAGAGCTACGTTCCACGAGAAGGAGTTTGACATGTCCAAGGAACCCCTAGGCGTTCATTCCTAAGCCGACAAGCTGCACAAGGTGATTGACTGCTCGCCCGGCCTTGCGCACCTGCGCCTGACCCCCGCCAACTGCGACGAACTGCTGTTCGACGACGTGATCTGGGTATCGCAGGCCAAGCGCGACCATTTCGATTTCATGACCAAGATGCGTGAACGCGGTATAGAGGTCGTGGAGATGCACAACCTGCTCGAAGAGACCGTGCGCAACCCGCAAGCGCTGCAGTGGATTCTCGAGCGCAAGATCACCCCCAACAGCGTCGGCCTCGGTCTGCAGAACGAAGTTCGTTCGTTTATCGAAAGCCTGGAGCCACGGCGCATCGCCGAATTCCTGATCGGCGGCGTGTCCGGCGCAGACCTGCAGAAATACAAAGATTCGGAAGCAGCGAAGATGTTCAACGCCTATCTGGGCGAGTCCAGCTTCATCTTCCCGCCGCTGCCCAACACCCAGTTCACCCGCGACACCACCTGCTGGATCTACGGCGGCGTAACCCTCAACCCGATGTACTGGCCGGCGCGCCGCCAGGAAACCCTGCTCGCCAGTGCCATCTACAAATTCCACCCGGACTTCATCAATGAAGAGTTCGAGGTCTGGTATGGCGACCCGGATCAGGATCACGGCTCGGCCACCCTCGAAGGCGGCGACGTGATGCCAATCGGCAACGGTACCGTGCTGATCGGCATGGGTGAGCGCAGCTCGCACCAGGCCATCGGCCAGGTGGCGCGTACCCTGTTCGCCAAAGGCGCCGCCGACAAGGTGATAGTCGCCGGCCTGGGCAAATCGCGCTCGGCCATGCACCTGGACACCGTGTTCAGCTTCTGCGACCGCGACCTAGTGACCATCTTCCCGGAAGTGGCCAACTCCATCGTGCCCTTCGTGCTGCGCCCGGATGAAAGCAAGCCTGGCGGTATCGACCTGCGCCGCGACGAGCGCAGCTTCCTCGACGTGGTCGCCGAGTCGCTCAACCTGAAGAAACTGCGCGTGGTGGAAACCGGCGGCGACGCCTACGAGGCCGAACGCGAGCAGTGGGACGACGGCAACAACGTGGTCTGCCTGGAACCCGGCGTGGTCATCGGCTACGACCGCAACACCTACACCAACACCCTGCTGCGCAAGGCCGGCGTCGAGGTCATCACCATCAGCGCCAGCGAACTGGGACGCGGCCGTGGCGGCGGCCACTGCATGACCTGTCCGATCATCCGCGACCCAATCGATTACTGACGGACACATATTCGTAGGGTGGACATGGCGCAGCCTTGTCCACCTTTGCCAGCAAGAAGGCGGACAAGCCTGCAGCATGTCCGCCCTACAGTTGCCCTTGCCAACGGAGCGAAATCTCATGGCTTTCAACATGCACAACCGCAACCTGCTCAGCCTGATGCACCACAGCACCCGTGAGCTGCGTTACCTGCTCGACCTGTCGCGCGACCTCAAGCGCGCCAAGTACACCGGCACCGAGCAGCAGCACCTGAGCCGCAAGAACATCGCGCTGATCTTCGAGAAGACCTCGACCCGCACCCGCTGCGCCTTCGAGGTGGCCGCCTACGACCAGGGCGCCAACGTCACCTACATCGACCCCGGCTCCTCGCAGATCGGTCACAAGGAGTCGATGAAGGACACCGCTCGCGTGCTCGGACGCATGTACGACGCCATCGAGTATCGCGGCTTCAAGCAGGAGATTGTCGAGGAACTGGCCACCTACGCCGGCGTGCCGGTGTTCAACGGTCTGACCGACGAGTACCACCCCACGCAGATGCTCGCCGACGTGCTGACCATGCGCGAGCACAGCGACAAGCCGCTGCACGACATCGCCTACGCCTACCTCGGCGATGCGCGCAACAACATGGGCAACTCGCTGCTGCTGATCGGCGCCAAGCTCGGCATGGACGTGCGCATCGCCGCGCCCAAGGCGCTGTGGCCGAGCGCCGAACATGTCGCCGCCTGCAAGAAATTCGCCGAGGAAAGCGGCGCCCGCCTGCTGCTCACTGAAGACCCGAAGGAAGCGGTCAAGGGCGTCGACTTCGTCCACACCGACGTCTGGGTGTCGATGGGCGAGCCGGTGGAAGCCTGGGGTGAACGCATCCAGGAACTGCTGCCGTACCAAGTCAACGCCGAAATCATGAAGGCCGCCGGCAACCCGCGGGTGAAGTTCATGCACTGCCTGCCGGCCTTCCACAACAGCGAAACCAAGGTCGGCAAGCAGATCGCCGAACAGTATCCGCACCTGAAGAACGGCATCGAAGTGACCGAGGACGTCTTCGAGTCGCCATGGAACATCGCCTTCGAGCAGGCGGAAAACCGCATGCACACCATCAAGGCGATTCTGGTCGCGACCCTGGCCGACATCTAAACCGTAGCCCGGATGCAATCCGGGGCAATCGCCCCCTCGCCATCCCCGGATTGCATCCGGGCTACGAACGAGAACAAGGAGCAACCATCATGCGACTCGTCATCGCCCTGGGCGGCAACGCCCTGCTTCGTCGCGGCGAAGCCATGACCGCGGAAAACCAGCGTGAAAATGTACGTATCGCCTGTGAGCAGATAGCCAAGGTTGCAGGCGGAAACGAGCTGGTGATCGCTCACGGCAACGGCCCACAAGTCGGCCTGCTGGCCCTGCAGGGCAATGCCTTCGACGCCGCCAATCCTTACCCGCTGGATGTACTCGGCGCCGAAACTGAAGGCATGATCGGCTACATGATCGAGCAGGAGCTGGGCAACCTGCTGCCGTTCGAGGTGCCCTTCGCCACCATCCTCACCCAGGTCGAAGTGGACAGCGCCGATCCAGCGTTCAAGAAACCAACCAAACCTATAGGCCCGGTCTACGCCAAGGAAGAAGCCGAACGCCTGGCCGCCGAGAAAGGCTGGAGCATCGCCCCGGACGGTGACAAGTTCCGCCGCGTCGTGGCCAGCCCACGGCCACAACGCATCTTCGAAATTCGCCCGATCAAATGGCTGCTGGAAAAAGGCAGCGTGGTGATCTGCGCCGGTGGCGGCGGTATTCCCACCATGTACGACGGCAACAAATTGCATGGCGTGGAGGCGGTGATCGACAAGGATCTGTGCTCGTCACTGCTCGCCGAACAGCTCAACGCCGACCTGCTGGTAATCGCCACCGACGTCGACGCCACCTATATCGACTGGGGCAAGCCGACGCAGAAATCCATCGCCGAAGCTCACCCCGACGAGCTGGACAAACTCGGCTTTGCCGCCGGCTCCATGGGGCCGAAGGTGCAAGCCGCCTGCGAGTTCGCCCGCAACACTGGCAGCACGGCGGTGATCGGCTCGCTGGAAAATATCGAGGCCATCGTCCAGGGCAAATCCGGTACCCGGATCAGCCTGGATTACAGCGCCATCGCCTATCGCTGAAGGAGAGATGCCAACATGTTCGAGCCCGGCCATCTGCATCGCGATAACTTGGACAAACTCGAGACAATCTAGAGGGCTACGAGGTTCACTTGGTTTTCACCAGTATGCTTCGACTCTACATCTCAGCCTTGCGACCGACTAATCTCCCAGAACACTCTGCCATGGCGCATGGGTCACTGCAATTTGCTGCCCGAGTCGTTGCTCGATGATGGGGTTCACGGCATTAGGCTGAATCCCTTACCGTCATCGAGCACGGCGTAACGTCCACTGGCGAGCAGACGCTACGCCGTAGATGCCTATCACGCGCCGATCATCAAGGATTGGTCGGTGCTCTAACCCCGTTTCGGCGGCGATCTCGAGAGCGAACTGGGTTCGCTCTCGATTGCGCAACGTCGCCTGCAGGTTACGCGTCAGGATTACACGACGACCTTGAACTGCTCAGGCGTCTCAGCGCGCGAAGATCTTCTGGAACCCAAATGCCACCAGTGCCCCACCGGCCCAACCGTTCATAGCCCGATACGCAGGTAGCCATCACGAAAGGCCAACGTGCCGAAAATCCAAACGAGCCCGATTTGCCAACCTAGGAGTAGCACTCTAGTCAGCAGGAGAGTGATCGGGTAGAACCAGAGCGGAAAGGCGGCCGGGAATATGGCGGCGAAAGAGCTAGAAGTCGCGCTGACTTCAAAACTGAGCAGCAGCTACCGAAAACAACGCAAGATTCGCTTCCCGGTTTGAGACAACTCATTCGGGACGCTCCGTCGGGCCGCAGAATCGAAGTCCAAAGGAACAGCTGGTTCATAGCCTCTCACTAGGTATAGGTAAGCGTCTGGCCAACACAC